>NZ_LMCG01000006.1:0-507 GCF_001623065.1 Pseudovibrio sp. Ad46
CCTTCTATCTGTGTATTTATCGTTATTATAAGTATTCCGATAAGATAAGTCAAGTTAATGATTTGGCAAAAAAACTGCTTGACGCAAAAATAATCCCGTGATAAGATATTTTGTGCAAATAAGAATTATTACGTTTTGCGATGCGCGATCATAATTTACATAGTGTAACTTTAAGTTTTAAATCGTAATCATTACGAAAAAGGAGAGGTAATATGAAAAAATGGTCATTTTTAGTTGTAACAGTGTTGGCGTTCGTTTTAGTTTTGGCCGGATGCGGTGCTAGCAACGATAAAGTAAGTGGAGATAAGGACAAGCTCAAGGTAGTGACAACTTTTTATCCAATGTACGATTTTACCAAAAATGTTGCGGGGGATAATGCTTCGATTGAAATGTTGATTGATGCTGGGACAGAACCGCATGATTACGAACCAAGCGCAAAGGATATTGCCAAAATCGAAGCCGCGGATGTTTTCGTTTATAACAGTGAAGACATGGAGACTTGGGTGC
>NZ_LMCG01000007.1:0-1260 GCF_001623065.1 Pseudovibrio sp. Ad46
TGTTTGTCCCGGAGAGATAGTTGACGTTTGTTCGGGGACATGGGTGACGGTCATGTTATGATGTTAAGTCGATTTTTGCGACTGTGTTTGCTGCAAAACATACGTTGAAGATCTCAGGTTTGTCTGAGGGACGTATGGCGAGAGTGTAGCCACGGAAGCATTTGGGGACATACCAGAGCCTTCCGTTAAAGCTGATTTCCGCTCTTGTTCTGGGCACCTTTCGGACCATTGTTCCTTTGGGATAGCTGATATCTGGAAGGTGTTTGGGAAAGATATGCTGTGAGATTGTATAGCGACTGATAGGTGGCGCTAATCCAAGTGCTTCATGCGGGCGATGGAAATTATAAATCCGCCTCCATTGATCAAAGGCCGATTGCATAGTGCGGTGACTGCGAAATGTTCTGTATGCCAGAACCTCCTCTTTCAGGGTTCGGTTAAACCGCTCATTCTTGCCTTTGGTCTGAGGATGGAAAGGTCTGGCATGGATCAGGCGGACACCAAGATGAGCCAACCAGATCCGCAATGGTGTCCAACGCTGATCGGTAAGAGCAGTCCCCCATGGGGAACCGTTGTCAACCAGAAAGGCTCTCGGCAAGCCGTAGAGCTTAAAGCTCTCTTCTAAAGCCGTTTTAACTGTATTGGTGCGTTGGTCTGGGCAAGCCTTAAGGCAGGTCGCAAACCGGGAGTGGTCGTCGACAACCGTGAGAGGATGGCAACGAGTGTTATCTTCCAGCCTGATCCAACCTTTAAAATCCATTTGCCAGAGTTGATTAGGAAGAGGAGCTTCAAATCGCTGCCAATCCGGGGACCTTGGGGTTGATTTCGGTTCAATACGGTCATGGCGCTGTAGAATGGCGTGCACCGTGGAGCTTGCTGGAACTGTAATGCCTTGATGCTGCAGGTAAGCGCGGATCTTTCGAGCACCCCAAGCCGGGTAAGTATCACGCACTGATAAAATCCTCTGCTCCACCTCCTGTGGTGAACGTCCAGGAGATGTTCTGGGCCGGTGGGAGAGATCATTCAAGTCTTCTCCCGCACGCCACCGCCTCAGCCATTTATAGCCTGTTTGTGGGCTGATACCGAACCGGCGACACAAGGCACGCCGATTAGCATTGTCCTGATCTGCAAGTCGGACAAACTCTTCTCGAAGTTTCATTGTTGAACACTCTTTCCAAGGCATCCCGGTCCCTCCCTGAATGCCATGTTAATGTGTCAACCATCTCTCCGAACACCTGTCACCTATGTCTCCGGTATGTACAC
>NZ_LMCG01000008.1:0-3212 GCF_001623065.1 Pseudovibrio sp. Ad46
GGGCCGCAGCACGGCCTCGGCCACAGCTTCAGCATCGTTGTAATCGTTCTTCTGGCCTTTGACGAAAGGCTTGGTGTATTTGGCGGCGATGATACGGGGATCGAACCCCAGTTTGCGCAATGTTCGGCTAACAAAATGCGCACTCATGCACGCTTCCATGCCCACAATACAACGCGGCAACTTCTCGAACGTAGCCACGAGGGACAAACGCCTGATCTTTTTCCGAAAAGCGTAGCTACCATCATCATTGAACCCAACGATGTGTAATGTATCTTTGCCAATGTCGATGCCGACGGAAAGAAGTTCTGTGGTCATGGGACTGCTCCGGTTTCATGAGAACAGGATCACTATAGAGCCTGCCCCTTAGGGGAGCAGGCGGTCCATCCCATTACCGGACCTTCACACAGATCAATCAATAGTTGAGGCAGCCTTCATACAAGCGTCTTCAGCTATCTTCATGAAGGGTTTGCAATTCTCTAAACAGCCATTCATGTAGCGTGCCGTTCTGCCTCTTTTCTCACTCCAGTCGGAGGATTTTGGGGCAAACCACTCCCTTATTCAATTCAATCGATCTATCCATAAGGCTTCGATAGGGAACTCTATGGAAGCTAATGAGAGCGTTTGAAAGCCGAATTTCACCCATCTTAGCTGCTGCTGATACTCTTTCAGATTAACACGAGAAAAAGCATTGACTTCTTTGAAGGCTGTCGCCAGTTTTCAATTCTCAAGAGTTTTTAGAAACTTGTTACCTGCCATTAACGAGCTAGTGTAACGTTCTCTATTGGAAGTGGGTGTCGCTTAATGTGAGGTTTAAAATAGCTTCTCCCTCTTGCCGGTGTATTCTAACGTTCTTGCTAACAGTTCATTGCAATGCCTTTCTCGCTCTCACCACTTTGCCGAGCTGTTGTGAACTCATGAAGCGCAGCAGTGACCAGAACTCCTGGATACGCTGTTTCCAGCGTGTCATGCTGATCGCTTGGCAGCCAAGGGAGTTTCCATCTGTCAATAGACGATGTCAATAAGACTATGAACACGGTTTAAGATCGATTGTGAGTTTTGTATGCCTCATGATCATGGCTTTGTGAAGTTTCACAAAGCCATGAAAGCAAAAGCTCAATGAAAGAGAATAGTCTTATGAAACAACGCTTCCTCACGACTTCCGTACTGACCTGCTTGATCCTGGGTTCACTGGTGCAGGCGAGCTTCGCGCAAGAAGCTTCCTCAAACGACTGTTCTGTTGCGGAGTTCACCATGGGCTTGCGTTTCCAGCAGCAATCAGCGGAAGTTCGGGCACTACAGAGACAAGCCTATAACATTGCTAGGCAGAAACTTGCAGCTGCAGTCAAAGCGGCAGATGATCCTTCGAAACTGGCTATTGTTTCTGATCTGGATGAGACTGTGATTGATAATAGTACCCTGTTGGCTCGTGATCTGAAGAACTGCCATACATATGATGTATGGGACACTTGGCTCCCATGGGAGCGCGATGGTAAGCCGACATTGATCCCTGGAGCAAAGGAGTTCTTAAATTACGCAGATGAACTGGGGGTTGCTATTCGCTATATTTCAGACCGCTCGGACAAACAGAAAGATCACACACTGGCCACATTGAATGAGCTGGGTTTACCACAGATCAGCCCCGAGACTGTTCTTCTGCTTGGACCACCCAAAGTGGAGCGACGTGAGATTGTCCGGAAGGATCACCAGATTGTTTTGATGCTGGGAGATACATTGCATGACTTCGACGGTGGTTTCCGCAAAACTCCTCTGGATCACCAGAAATCTCTTGTCGATGAGAGTGCCGCTAAATGGGGTACAGAGTGGATCGTTTTCCCTAACACCGCGTACGGCACATGGTCCGAAGCTCCTTTGACAACATGGAGCGATGAGACCATCATTGAAAAATGGTGACTAGATCCATTTATCTTTTTCAAATCGCTAGATTTTCCTGTGTTTGATTGGTCTTAATGCCCAACTAAAATGCGAACAAGTGGTGTCAGCGACCCATGTCTTTGTTGGTTTGCGAAAATATTCGAAGGTCTATGAGGTGAGCATGGCACCACTTGTACAGCCCTGCGCAGAAAGACAAGCTGGGAAGTTCGTTTACGGTGCAGGATTTTCTTTTATCGAAAAGGAGGATTGAAACATCACATGCGTTGTTCCCGGATTAGAAGCGCATATTAAAGCTGTATACCCGCAGTGTCTGATTGTTTTCTCAGAGCATGATGATGACTGCACTAAGTGATTACTCAAGCCCTTTAACGTATAAAGGTCAGGCAACACAGTACCACAAAGGCATTGGTAACCCGACCCTATCTCTTGAATTCTATACGTTTACACTTGAAACTTCAGAATGAGCTGAGTCGAAGGCTTCACGAAGGGAGCTTTCTTTGGAGCGATCAAGATTTGTTCGGATGATATGACCGCCCTGTTGACCAAGCTTTTCAATGACTTTGTCGGATACTTCCTTGCGGACCATCATAAACAAAGCCGCCTGCCCTGGTTTTAGTACAGAAGCGACGTCCTTCATGAACTTGTCGTTGATACCATAGTCACTGAGCGCCCCGCCAAGTGCTCCGGCTGACGCCCCGGCAACGACACCTAGAAGAGGGTTCAGGAAAATTAGACCAATCAGCAATCCCCAAAATGCGCCTCCAGCGGCTCCGGCAGTCCACATGTTGACCATCTGGTTTAGCTTTATTTTTCCATGTTCATTTGCTTTGGCGACAACTGCATCTGCAATTTCCACCATATACTCGTGTTGTAGTTCTAACAGTTCTTTGCGTGCTTTTTCTGCTTCTGCTTCATTATCGTAGCCAATGACGATCAATTCAGACATTTCTATCACCTTGTTTTAGTCTTTAAAACAAGCAAACAGGCTTGAACATCGATCATTGGGTTTGGTCGATCGCACAGGCCTGTGTTGTTTGCTGGCAAGCTATGGAGCAGATGAAGGTGCTGTGTCTGTTAGCTGGTTAACAGACTGCCGAATATTTTAGAATTATGTTGGGAGCTTTGGAAAAGCGTGTTTTTCCAACAGAACTGTATTGAAGAGTGTGCATCTGTTTATTCTGCGTAACTCGGAGTGTCCGTCGTCAAAGATAGTTGGACAAAATTGGCTTTCGATTAGTGGAGTGTCTGGCCCAATTGCGTGTTGATGTTAAGCGGCTTGTGCGTGGTAGCGCAAGCGTCGGTTTTGAATAGTTCTGCGT
>NZ_LMCG01000009.1:0-6477 GCF_001623065.1 Pseudovibrio sp. Ad46
TTTGTGTGAATGTCCGCTCATGGTCAGTTGAGTAGTTTCAGATCGCCCATCAAAGCTACTGAAAATCCTTAGGGTGAGCATATCACAACCCATGCTAGAACTACTTGAATGGCAGTTCATGGCCCTCAGAGCTAGCAACACCCTCTCACTTACCTCAGTTCACGCAGTGCAGTGAACGGCAGTTAAGTCCGCATCTTACCAGCTCATACTCCGAGATACTAACGACAGTCACCCAGCATGTTCTTTAATTGTTCTGATTTTTGGCCGCTTTTGCAGTTTGGGGCCTTATAGGCCTTTTATGTACGCGAAGTCAACGAATTACACAACCTGACAAAGTCGTTGATGAGGTCTAGCTGAATACTAAGGGAGTACATTAGAGCACGTTGCGATCTTTTACAGTCTTGCCTCGTGCTCTATTTTTTTTGGTTGAGATAATTATTATTGCTTTATTGTATTCAATCGAGTGCCATAGTTTAACTGTAACTTAGGTTGCCTTTGACTGTTGCCTGAAGCATCTTGGCAATTGATTGTGCATCGTTAAATGTTCCTTTAGTCAGGAAGATAATTTCTTTATTTGTTGGGTCAATCTCTCGCTTTACCGCGTTGGCAAACACTTTATTTGTAACAGGTCGCAGAACCTTTCCATGGCCAGCAGTATTACTTCTGACATGAATCACACCATCGATAACCCTAAATTTGAGGGTTAACTGATTGCTGCTATCTGGTGCCATTGATCTTGCTCGACCACTGCTGAACTCATCGACATTCGGCATAAAGCTATTTACGATTTGACCTACAGAATCTTTGTGATCAAATGAGATCGCATCAAGTTCTGAGAACTTATCGCCAGATATTAGTGAGATCTCATTGTCGTTGATTGGAACCGGAACGACTTCGCTATCCTTAAGGTTTACTTTGCGACCCGCAAGATAACCTCCAGACGCACCACCAATAATAATACTGATCAGGTTTCGCGTTGAGAAAAAGGGTTGGTTATTTCCAATGGAGTTAACCGCGCCTGCGGTTATTGCATCTGTAAGTCCTCCCAAAAAACCAGAGGTTATTCTGGCCTGCTTTTGGACGCTGAATGCTGTACTATTTGTTTCCAGAGCCGATCTGAATATACTGGTTTTTGATGCGTTTGCGACCTTCTCTGCAACTGCAAATCCCGCAATCCCTGCGAGTATATCAACGGTAATCTGTTTAGCTGTAATATCCTCGCCTATAATTAGTGAGTTTGTGACATCACCGCCTACAGAGCTTGCCGCTGCAACAGATGCTCGAGCCCAAAAGCTTGCTTCCACGGCTTCAGCACCCAAAGCGCCAACAAGTATAAACTCTCCTCCAATTCCTATTAAAATGGCAACACCAATGCCAGCCAACAGGCCTAACCATGCTTCATCGCTTAGCAAACCACTTGGATCACTCTTCATAATGGGGTTGCCATCGGCATAAGCATATCGGTTGATTGAGTAAACCGGGTCAAGTGAGAGAAAACGCATGGACTTTGGGCTGTACCAGCGTGTTCTTAGATAGGTGAGGCTGCTTTCCGGGTTGGTGTACTGCGCATTCCAGTTCAGACTGTTGGGTGGTGTTAAGGCAGTACTGCTTTTGATTGTGCCATAATCTGAGATTTGAATATCTGTTTTGGCATTGGAGGTGGTGTGCAGGCGAACAGACCCGGCAGCACTTGAGAACAATGTTGTGCTTTCCGGGTTTACCTGCCCGACAAGCTGGGAGTTTGCCCAAAACAGACTATGATACTTTGGTGCATTTTCATCTGTATCGGTGGCAACACTGGCTACACAGCCCGCAATATTATAGAACTTTGAGGCACTGCTACCTGTTTTAACCTGGTCGAGCAAGCCATCAAGACCATATGTATTCTGGACATTTCGCTCACCCGGAGGTTGTACACCCAGCAACTGATTGGTGGTGCTGAAGGTATAAGTTGCACCATCAGTATCCTGAATCATGTTGCCGTTGGTATCATAGGTAGCGCCCTGACTGATCAGCTGGTTGATTTCGTTGTACTGGTAATTAGTGGTTTGTCCGTTTGAGCTGTGCCTAAGAATATTACCAGCACCATCATAGCTAAAAGTGTCCGTTTTGGTCTCATTTGCAGTTCGCAGGGTGGAGGAAACAAGCTGGCCAATCCCATCGTAGACCATTGACTTATTAATTTCGACAAGCTCACCTGAAACCAATGGGTAGCTTGAGGAGAGCGAACTTAGCTGGCCCTGAGGATTTCGGGGCATTTGGGCCCTGTAAATTATCTGTCCGTTCTCATTTGTGGTTTCAACATGTTCAACTTCCCCATAATCTCCGTATTCATAGGAAATTTGTTGGGGTTGAGATCCGGAAAACTGCTGGCTAATCAATACGCCTTGCATTCCATTTGCTGTTCCCCAGCCATTGTTCATGGTCAGGTTTCCGGCTGTTTGTTGAGAAATCTGATTTAAATGATTGTAGGTGTAGGTAAGTTGAGTTTCGTCGGGAAGCTGGCAGTGCGTAACTCGGCTGTAAGCATCTTTTGTAAACTTTATGGATTTGCCATCAGGATAGTGAATAGCCCGTGCTGTTCCATCCAGAGAGTATTCATAGGTGGAACTTTCTGAGCCATTAGAAACCTCAGAAACCAGATCATTCAGCAAATAAGAATAAGTATAGGTCTCTTCTCCGGTTTGTGCGCTGATCAGTTCTCCGACAGCGTTATAGCTGTACGTGGTTGTTGTGCCATCGTACCGCCTGTAACTTTCCAGTAAACCACCGGGTGCATAAGTAAACTCTTCTGATTGTCCCAGAGCGTTTGTTGCACTTACCAGATTTCCAAGTCCATCATAGCTTAAGATATCGCCGGATACGGTTGCTTGAGGAACACCGTTGTAAGTAACTGTTTGGTGGGTCTGCCTTGGTTTCTGGAGTAGATTATAAACTGTTTCCGTGGTTGCTTGTGCCTGCAAACCAGCCTCTTGAGACATCCCTGAAACAGTCTTTTGGATCTGCATTGTATCAGCGTTGTATTCGTAAGTGACCGTTGAAATATTAGTTTTTTCTGCATCGGAAACGTTGAAAGTGTTTTGATGAGTAACCAGCCCAAAACCGTTGTAGTTCAATAGGGTTCCATTGTAATTTTCAGGAGCACCCTCCTCAGTGAACTGGAAGTTTCTAACTTCAACAACCTGGTTCAAACCATCATATCGACTTTGGGTACGCAAAGAACCATTTAAGATATTCTCTGCTTTCCTGTTTACGTTATCACGATGAACCTCCAGAATATTTCCTAGTGGATCAGTTTGATGGATCAACTGGCCCAGAGCGTCATAGGTATACTGTGCAGTTGCGCCGGTAATTGTTGTATCGCTGGCCTTTAGCCCTAGTGCATTATATGTGGTAGCACGCAATTGTCGGTCCAAAACAGGGGTAGTTTGGGTTGGATTACCGTTGTCTTCAAGAAGGATGGCCCGTCCCAAAGCATCATAGGTTGTGCGTAGTTCATACCCATTAGCATTATGTACCAAGGTCATATTCTCACCAGCGCTAACACTTCCTGCCCCGCCCTGTGCCAGAGTATAGCTAAAGGTCTTTTCTCTACCCAAAGGATCAGTAGTGGAGATAAGGCGTCCTAGTGCATCATAACGAAGCTGATAAGTGTCGCCTGATGACGAAACCTGCCTTACACATGGCCCCATGGGCAGACGTAAATCATAGAAAAACTGACTTGTTTCACCAAGTGCATTGGTAAGTGAAACAGACAACTCCTGCGTTTCAGCGTTATATTGGGATAATATTGTATTGCTAACGGAATTAATATCACCACGTTCTCCGGTATATCCGTCCGCCCATGCCAATTCCCATTGAGTTTGCTGACCATCCTCATCATAGAAGTAGCTTTTTGTTTTGATGGGCAGGAATTCAGATTGCCCCGGCTTCATTTCTGAGGTTGTAACTGAGGCAATATTTTTCTGATCCTGCGTCAGAATAAAACTCAACTTGATTTGGTAATCACCTAATAAATCCTGCTGGTTTGTCTCCAATGGCATCTGACCACCCCAATTGGTTTGGGCAAAACTATGGTCAAGTTGAGAAACAAGGAGAGCTTCCTCATTTGTCAGGTCATATGTCTTGTTTTGAATTAGATTACCGAAGTCGTTGTATTCATTTTCAACTTTGGACTGATCAACCCATATGCCTTCTACCGGATTATAAACACTACGAACCACTGTAGAAGGCTTGCCAATATTCACACTGCGGTCATGTAGATCTGAGATTTGTTCATAGCTGAAAAGAGTTCGGAGAGCGCTCACCCCGTTGTGGTTTTCATCCAGCAGATAGGCATACTCCTGCATTGGTGAATGTAGGTAGTTATAAAATATGCTGGATGCAGATAGGCGGGTACCTGTTTCATCAAACCGTTGCACAAGAACATCATAAAGATACTCTGTGTCCTGACTATTCATCAATGTATCGCCACTGGTTGAGAGCTGATAACCTTGCGCGTAACCCGTGAAAGTGTTGCCTTGACTTTGACTGCCATAGGAATACCTGGTTTCACCTAAAAAAACATCATTCAGGTTACTGTACCTATGCATTTCTACTGCAGGAAATGACTGTACCTGCCCTTCTTCATTAAGGTACTCAATAGCAGTGTATTGATAGGTTGAGATAAGACCTGTTGCATATACGATTTGCTGAACTACCGTAACATCAGATTGCGAGGTGTAAGTAAGTTCAGTCCTTGCGCTAATCTGATTGGTTATTCGATGAATGCCCTTATTGGAAAATTCTATAGTTTGTGTAGAGCCATCTGGCAGTAAGACAACAACCTCTCCAGGTGCATACTGTAGCCGTACCACTTGCCCAAATGAGTCTGTAATGCTTGCCAGCTTATTTCCAAAAACATCCCCGAACGGGTCTGTGTAGCTGTAGGTGATTGAGTTGCCGAACAGATCAGCCTGCAAAAGCAGCTTACCGGTTGCATCAAAATAGCTTTTAGACCCGTTATCGTAGGTAAACAGGTAACGATAAGAACCCGGGGAAGAAGGAAGCGGCTGATCTACGACAAATTTCTGAAACTTACGACCGTGGTCATTTAGATACCTGAGTCCAGACTGGTATCCGGAGCTATCAGTCCAATTCGGATCAATAATATAGACTTTTCCCTGAAAGGTGAATGTTTCGCTGTTTGCCACAAATGGTAGATTGAAGCCCCATCCTGATGGCAGCCCCAATTGTCCCTTGGATCCTGCTGAATAAAAAGCATTAAGACCAACGCCAATAGCCTCTGTCCTTCCCCGCAGCTGTGCCAGTGGTATTTGGACAACAAGTGAGCCAGTGTTCTTGTTAACGTATTCCTGAGCCTGAAGTGACTGGTTGAATGCTTGTGAACCAGGATATTGTGAAATGGTCATCATATTCTCCCGTTTTCTTATTGAGGTTGGTTTGGTCGGGACAAAGTGGCATCTGCCCCGTAAGGGACAGGCCACATATTGAATTATCAGGTTGTTTGGAGGGGGCTTTAAGGGTGCTTAGTCAATGTCAAAGATGATGTAGACCGGTCCTGTTGTGCCTTCGTCCCAGCTAAGAGATTCAGCTTCACAATTTGCCTCAGTTGGACAAATGTGTGTGCCCTTTGAAGGGTCAATTAGCTGAATAGTGTTGCGGGAGTTGTCGTCACTCCAACTTGTTATTGTAGTTCCCGACTGCGCATAATTGTCTGTGTGGTAGCTTAATGACCAGACAGGAGCCCCGCCACTACATGAACTTTCCGCCTCGACATAACCAACGCTGACGCATTCAATTCCGGCATGATCAATTGTAAGGCTGCTATCGTTACCTACATCATTCATGCAAATATCGGTGTTTTCATCGGCGGTAAAGCTAACATTGATGGAATTTAACGGAGTTACATCGAGATTTACGCAGGCATGGATAACTGTTCCCGGACCAGCAGAAGCAGTTCCGGCATGCAATGAGAACGAAATAAGGCTAAGAATAAGAAGTAAGACGCGCATTGGTTTCTCCTGTTGTTATTGACGCGTATAAAATTAATGACAGAGGTGTCACCACAACTGTTCAACTAGGAGACGATTTGCTTGAAGTAATGTGAGATGTGCGCTTCTAAAATTTTAGAGCTGGTTGTTTGTCGGCGACCTCTTATGGACAGATCGATCGATTTGAGTAAGGGAGTGTTTTGGCCAACGATCCCGCTGACTGGAGTGAGAAATGAGGCAGAACGGTATGCTACATGAATGGCTGTTTAGAGAATTCCAGGCCCTTCATGAAGATAGCTGAAGACGCTTCTGGATGAATATGCTCAACTCTTGATGGAAACGCTCTAATGGCGGCTTCTGGCCCGATGCATCTCGACGTAGCCATACTCATTTCCAGTTCTCTACTCCGCAGCGGACGTCAGCAAAGTCCGCACTTCAATTATGAAATCGAACCGCGCTGACAGGCAACTTCGGATCATTGGGC
>NZ_LMCG01000010.1:0-34368 GCF_001623065.1 Pseudovibrio sp. Ad46
TCTCAGCTGCAGCGCTGGCGGTCCGTGTGTTGTGCCCCATTGTTCACTCCTAATCTCATGATCATGAGCCAAAACACTCCCTTATTCAAATTAACCGATCTGTCCATAAGGCTTCGATGGGGAACAGCTTTTCGCGCTCAATCTCATACATTTGCTTACATAGTGCTGGCACAGAACGGCAAGCAGATAGTTTCTGACCTATGACGGTTTGGATGGTGTTTTACACAGGTCCTAAAAGAAAGCCCAAAGGTCGTCACAAGCTGTCAGGCCGTCAGAAACAGCGGCAAACGGGGACGTTTTACAACTTCAAAATTCGTATGTGTGGTGGCTCTTGTCACAAGCCGTCAGCGGGAGAGGTGTGTCTATGCCGAACATAACGAAGCGAACGGTGGATGCGGCAAGGTCAGCAAGCAGAAAACATTTCCTCTGGGATAGCAAGCTCAAAGGGTTTGGTCTTCAAGTGACGCCAAGCGGTGCAAAAACATTCATTGTGCAATATCGCACGCATGAAGGCCGCTCCCGTCGTATGAGCCATGGGAAATATAGCGAATTGACACCTGATCAAGCCAGAGATCTGGCGACCAACGTTCTGGCGAAGGTCCATAACGGTGATGATCCCTTGTTAATGCGGGAAAGCAAACGATCTGCTCCCACAGTGAATGTTCTTCTTGATACTTACATGAGCAAACATGTGCAGGTTCATAATAAGCCCAAGACAATGAAAGACATTGAACGTCTCCTAAAGCGGTGTGTTCATTCACGACTGGGGCAAATGAAACTCAACTCTGTCAGGCGGCAGGATATTGTAAAGCTGCACCACTCGTTGAGAGCAACACCTCGTCAAGCCAATCAGATTCTGGCGGTGTTATCTAAGGTGTTCAATCTGGCTGAAGTATGGGGACTACGGCCAGAGCACACTAATCCGGTTCGGTTGGTCAAGCGTTATAAAGAAAACGGGCGTGATCGTTTCCTGTCAGAGGAAGAGTTGCAAAGATTGGGGCGGACCCTTGAACTCGCGACACATTAAGGGCTTCCCTGGATCATAAAAGCTGGGAAGGGCACAGCCAAGCACTTGCCCAAAGATATTGCAAAGCGGAAGACACCTATAAAACCGAGAGCTCTTTATTGCTTACGTCTGCTCCTTTACATCGGTGCACGCTTGAGTGAGATCACAACCCTGAAATGGAAGCATATTGATTTTGAGTTGGGCACGATTGCACTGCCTTCAAGAAAGGGGGATGAGCGTAAACCTCATCCGGTAAGTACCAATGTGATCGAAATCCTCTCTGATATTCCAAGAGTGGATGTTTCACCATATGTTTTGCCCGGCTGTAAAGATCCGACACGCCCCATTTCGATTGAAGTAATTGAGAATGCATGGCAGCGCATCCGCGTCCATGCCAACATTCCTGATGTACGTATTCACGATCTGCGCCACACGGTTGGCACCTTCGCAGCCCAAGCAGGCAGCAACGCCTTCCTCATCAGCCACCTTCTACGCCACCGCAACGTGACCATCACCAATCGCTATGTGAACCATGATGCCCATCCAATCCGGGTACTGTCAGAGACGATTGGTGAACGGATTGAGGCTGGATTGGAAGGACGAGAATGAGAACTCCGCTACAGGCATTTGGAGGTATTTATTTGGATAATTGCGAGCACCACATGAAGCTTTTGACCAAAATCGGGCATTCGCGCCCCTTTGCGGTATCTATAGCTGGAACATGCTCTCAACCAATAGTGGCTCCCACCTAGCATTCTGATAAAGGTAGCAAATACCACATTTTTAGAGGCGTAAGAAGTTCGGACTTATCTGCCGTTCGCTACACTGCAAGAACGCAGGTAAGTAAATGACAGTTGCTAGCATCTGTCCGGCACATAAGCTGAGACGGAAGGAGAAAAATGAGCGTGCCCTCAGCACTATCGTCTACGGGTATAAGTTCGATTGCCAGTGCTTATTGTTGGGTCTGGCACGCAAACTGTTGTTGAAAAATGGAACAGTGTTTGGTGCTGTGACCATCGGACGATGCGGTGAGCGCGCAGGCAACAGTCCAGTCGCCATGCGTCTCATGCTCAAGGCCGGTATAAGATGATGGAGATGGCGTATTTTGGTACTCAGTGTGTTTTAAGATGGCTTGCCCACCGCTGCTGATCCCCGGCGGCGGGCATGATGATCTGTGCGGTGGTGGTGGCCCAAGGATGATCAGAAACGCAGGGTAAGGTTTGCCCTGAGCCCCTGATCAGTGAGCCCAGAACCGAACCGACCATTGTAGGACAATCCGATGGCTGCATCCTCTCCCAGGTCAACTGCAGCGCCCACATCAAGCACTAGGGTATCTCTGGCAACAGGCGCACCCGCGACAGAGAAGTCACTTCCACCATTAAAGGCATGGCTGGCAAACGGCTCCTTGTCGCCGAACGCATGCTGCCAAGCGGCTTGAGCTGAAAGCTTCGCGCTGAACTCACCAAGGTCAGCCAGGGTTGTTACTCGCAGCCCGATAGTGGTAAAGGTGCTATCTATGGTTTCGTGACCAGCCGTCAGAGCCGCTGTGCCACCAGTTTCAGAGTACCCATCGCTGGATAAGCGGACGTAGGACACATTGGCAAAAGGTTCCAGACTGCTTGTGTTGTGATCAAACCGATATCCCACCTCACCAAAGAGCTGGGCAGTTCGCGCATCATAGGAACCAGCCAGGTTTTCAGAGAGGCCAGTAAAAGCAACCGTGCGTGCTGTGTCGATATCATGCCATACATAGCTGCCACCAACACGGAGCCCCAGAGCATCAAACTGAGCTCCACCATAGGCACCAAAATACACTGTATCTACTGTTGCAGAGGACTTTCTGCCAATCACCTCTAACCTGGTATCATCATAACCGCCAAAAGCTCCAAGACGGGTATTATCACCGATCAGGACATCACCTCCCACAAACAACCCGCCGATCGAGCGATCAAGCCCTGCAGTGTGGCGGTTTCCACTCCAGCTCCCCCAGGCGCCAAAGCCTTGCCCCCAGAAGGTGGCGTTCTCGCTGATACGTTTTTCGGCCTGTGCCTGTCCGTCGGCGGCCACAGCTCCCGTTGCAATGCGCATACGGTTCAGCGCAGCTTCGCGTGCAAAGCGGCTGTCCTCAAGCAGCGCTGTCCTGATCGAAGCGTGTACTTCGCCAGAGAGGTGATCAAGTGCCTGCGGTGCCTCTTCACCTGAAAGGTTGAGCACTACGTTGTATAAAGGCCCGCTGTTAAGCGAAAACACACCGTCGCCCGTCGCGCACTGATTGGCGCTCATTCCTGAAACGCAGAACGTGGGCGTGGCAAGTTCTGAAGTCAGAAAAACACTATTAGCACCATAGGACAGGGTAAAATTGAGGAATGCAAAATCATCGGTTGGTGTAGGGGAAACGAATGTTCCATTAATGCCGCCATCTGCGGTGATGATGGTGTAAATCGTGCCAGCGGTATAGGTCGATCCGTCATCAGTTCCGCTTTCCGGCAAGACATGCACCGTTCCACCATTGATCGTGACGGTGTCACTGGCAGCCAGCAGATCATTATTGACACCCGCTGCAGCGCCGTCGTCGTTCAGCTCAACCTCATAAACCGAACTGGCATTGAAAACAGTCGATGTCGTGTTCATCGTATCAATGGAGTTACCTGGCGCGATCACAGCACCGGAGTTGACTGTAACTGCTCCCAGAGTACCCGACCCACCAAGACTGCCGCCGTCAATCGTGACATCGCCAATGGAACCATCAACAACCAGCGCTCCACCAGACACTGTGGTGTTACCGGAATAGGTGTTAGTGCCAGTCAGGATGAGTGTTCCAAGATCAGTCTTTTTGAGAGAACCGGTTCCGGTCAAATTGGAGGCGATGACGGTCGAATATCCTGCACCTGCACCAGTGCCATCTCCGATCCGGATCGCAGTTGCTCCTGTTAGTGCAATATCACCGCCCGAAATACTGTATCCGTTCGTCACAAACTGCATGCCTTTGGAGACAGACACCCCAGCACTATCTACCGCGACAGCACCTGCATCAGCCTGAAAGATCAGGAAGCTGTCTGGATCGTGTGCTGCGCTTCCCGAGCCGTCGGTATTAGTCCAGTTGGTACCAGTTGCACTCCAGACCCCCGAGCCGCCATGAATGGTGCCGTCTGCACTGGCTACCGCCCCGTTCCAAAAACTCAGCAGGTTTGCATTGACCAACAGATTGACCTGCCCCTCCGTGGCGGTTTGGATGTCGTAGTAGAATTCCGTTGGCGCTAGACCTATTTCAAGGTCGTTATCTGTCAAACTGCCGCCATAGGTGATCAGGTTATAGACCCCGGCGTCAAAACCACCCGCATCGGTGACATTGAGCGATCCATCCAGCGTCAGATCACCGCCAACGGCGATGAGGTCGCTGTCCACGCCCGCTGTACCAGACGGCGATCCGAGTTCAAAGTCGAGGACTGAGGCAGCTGTCAGACTAAGGTTGCCGCCGACCGTTAGCGTACCGGGGCTATTGCCTGCAGCAAGAGTTCCGCTTGTGACTGTTGCCGAACCGTTGATTGTGCCTGAGCCACCAAGGGTGCCGCCATTGATTGTCACATTACCGATGGTGCCATTAACAACCAGCTTGCCACCGGAAACTATGTTGCTGCCGGTATTGGTGTTCGTCCCTGTCAGGATCGTAGTGCCGGAAAGCTGATTGACACTGCCAGCCCCGCTGATATCCGCGGAAAAGGTGTAGTCACTATCCGTGTGGTTGAAGTTGATCACCCCGGTGCCATCTCCGAACTCAACCGCTGGAGCATCAAGCATACCGGCTACAGCAGCCGTTTCACCACTGCCCGCACCGATATTCAAAACGCCAGAACCCGTTGAATTAGAACCCAGCTGCATCACCCCAGACACACTCACGGTTGCATCCTCGGAAATCATCAGAGTGCCATTACCATGTTCGCCGACAAATAGACTGCCCAAGCTGTCCCAGGTTGACCCGGTACCGGTCACTTGAACACTGCCGGTTGAGCCGCTGCTAGAACCGATATAGCCGATCGTGTTACTCACCGCGCCGCCATCGGACACCGTCAGAGTGCCTTCGCCATCATAACCGACATACAGGCGGCTCGAATTGTTCCAGGTTGATCCAGTGCCGGTCACTTCAACACTGCCGGTTGACCCGCTACTAAAACCGACAAAACCGAAGTTGTTACTCACTACACCGCCATCAGATACGGTCAGAGTGCCTCCGCCATGTTCACCGACAACCAGATTGCCTGAATTGTCCCAGGTCGCTCCGGTGCCGGTCACCTCAACAGTGCCGGTTGAGCCACTGTTAGAGCCGATGTGACCAGTAGCGCCGCCCAGTGACCCGCTCACGGACAGAGTGCCGCCTTTGACTTCTGTGTCTCCGGCGAAGCTTGCGTTGTTACCGCCCAGGTCTGTCCAGCCGGCCTCGTGCACAATCGTATGCGTTCCGAAACCGGTGCTGGAGAGGTCAGCGCCGAACTGATAGGTACCAATTTCACCCGTGTGGTTGAAAACCAGCGTTGCGGTTCCGGCTCCGAATTCAACCGTGGATGCATCAAGCGTACCAGCCGCAGCAGCCGTATCGCCGCTACCCGCACCGATGTTCAAAATGCCAGAACCCGTTGAATTAGAACCCAGCCGGGTCACCCCGGACACACTCACTGTTGCATCGTTGGAAATCGTCAGAGTACCATCGCCATCGCGGCCGACATATAGATTCTCTGAATTGTCCCAGGTTGACGCGGTGCCGGTCACCTCAACAATGCCGGTTGAGCCTTTGTAACGGCCGATATAGCCAGATTCGTTACTTACCGTGCCGCCATCAGATACCGTCAGAGTGCCATCCCCATCGCGGCCGACACTCAGATTGCCCGAATTGCCCCAAGTTGATCCGGTGCCGGTCACCTCAACAATGCTTGTTGAGCCTTTGTAACGGCCAATATAGCCGTAGTCACTATTCACCGTACCGCCATCGGATACCGTCAGAGTGCCATTGCCAGATCCTCCGACAGCTAGTATGCCCGAATTGACCCAGGTTGATCCGGTACCTGTCACTTCAACACTGCCGGTTGAACCGTTGCTATAACCGATGTGACCGTACCAATTACTCACCATGCCGCCATCGGACACCGTCAGAGTGCCGTTACCATTGTCACCGATACTCAGATCCACCGAATTGTCCCAGGTTGACCCGATGCCGGTCACTTCAACGGCGCCAGTTGAACCTCTGTTATAGCCGATATAGCCGTAGTTACTATTCACAACGCCGCCATCGGATACTGTCAGAGTTCCTTCGCCGTTGTAGCCCACACTCAGATTTTTTGCCTTTGCCGTTCCGTTGGTGGTTTTATCCGTTACATTGGTCGGATTGGGTGCTGTGGTATCGATGTAAACACTTCGTGCCCCATTCGGGATAATATCCCCAGACCAGTTGTCCTCAGCAAACCAGTCGGTCGAGTGGTTACCTTCCCAAGTCTGCCCAAAGGCGTCGGTTGCTACGGACAACATCAAAGGTCCTGATACAATTAGCCCTGCCGCAAGATAGGGCGCTCGACTTGCTGTAGTGCCGGCCACTTTGGTCATGCACCCACCGCACCGCAGATGGTCCAGAAAATGATCGAAATATGTTCCTGAAGGGGGCGTAATCATGCGGCTATTGGAACTCTTGGTTCAAAATCTTTGATGTATCCATCTCACTCCAAAACCTGATCGTTTTGATGTGAAATGACGCGGAATTTGTCGATGCCTGTTCAGGAACACTCGTCAGTTTTGGGTATGGCTTCCCGAAATGAGTAAAATGGTACCTGCGAAGTGCTTCTGGTTCGGATGGACACTTTTTATGGGCAACGCGCTCATGCGTAACGGTTGCTGCCACTCATTCGGATTGGAGCGGTGGAGAGCAAAAATGGGCAATTGGATCAGATAAAAAAGGTGGCTTTTTGCTATTTATTGCCGCTCATTTCGTCAGGCTCAAACCATCTTTGCCAAGCCTTCCAATTTCTTCATGGGTTGAAAATACCTAGACCCCTGAACCTTCACAACAGAAAGAAATTGAAGGCATTATTGCTATTAGCTATGAAGCAGAGGATGATGAATGCGGTCTCTTTTACGAGGTGCATCAATGGCAAAAAATATAGAGTAAATCTTGGATATAAGACTGCACCAGCCGCATAACATGCTAGAGGCGGCGATGGTTGTCATCAACGCCAAGTGAGTGGATCAGCGTTTTGAGCGGGCGTGAGCATTTGGCAAAATGCAAGGGTCGCCAGCAACAATGCTTGGAAATCAATCGGAGGCATGATGTTTTTCGAATGGACTAACAATCGCCCTTCATTGAATGACACTTGATAGAGTTTCCGGTGTAGCTTTACTGCGGAGCTCCACATCTAAGTATATGGATCCTCTATAACAATGTGGGACAGCTCTCTATTTACAGAGTGAATGTAATTTGCCACCCAGCTCAGGCCGTAGACAATTGTGGCACAGCAAAGCGTATAGGCCAGTGCAGTGTGCAACTCCGCTAGAAAATTTACGCTTTCCCCATGCATCCAACTAACCACAGTAAGCCCCAAAGAGCTGCCAAGTCCTTCATTTGCTGCCAATCTCATTCCGCCAACGAGAGGTAAAACAACAAGAAGAGCAAATAGCACTGTGATTGATAGGCGTAAAAACCAATGGTGCGACTTGTTGAGAAGTCTGCGCTTGTCTACAAAGTAAAGTAGGATGAGTTTTCCAAGAACGGCAATCAAGAGTCCCATACCCCAAAATACATGGAAGCGCGTGTAGCCAGCCGCGTCGATCTCCGCTGGTTTTTGTTCGAGGCCCCCAATTCCGAGCAGAAATTGCAAAGCACCCAAAGCCAGAATTGCCCAGGTAAAGATCTGAGATAGTTTCCTGATTTGAGTATTGTAACCTGAAAACTGCATTGCTTACCCTTCTTCTAGTATCCAACTTCTCAGCATTTTCATTTGCAGAAAATAGTTAGGCCTTGGACTTTCACAATAGAAAGAAATTGAAGGACTTATTGCTATTAGTTATGAAGCGGAGGAGGGTGAATGCGAGCTCTGCTGCACAACACCTCAGTGGCGAAATCCAGCGCAAAGCGCGGGTATTAGACCGCGGTGATGATCAAGTTAACTTGCAGCCTGTCAGGGCCATGAGTGCCAATCAGCTAATACAATTGTCATTGAACAATCTTTGCGATGCTAATGATCGACAAAGGAGGGTAGAGGCTCAATCGGTTTGCGGCTTGCATGTTTACGAGTACTGAAAATCGTTCGAGAGCCCTGATTGATAGTGCTCCAGGCGACTTTGCTTTGAATAAAATTTCGTAGGCCTGAGAAGCTGCTAATTTACCTACGTTTTTGTAGCTGTTAGAAACAGACATAAGGGCCAGGCCATCGCGAACCATTTGTTCATATGCACTAAAAACCGGCAGGTTTTCTGATATTGCAGCTTCTGTGTAACTTTGCCGGTTTTCGAGATTAAAGGAGCTGGATCCAACATATAACGCGTCAGCGCCCAGGGCTTTAGCCTCGGCAATCTTGAGCGGAATTTCTGCTGGATCTGCCCGTTCGTCCGCGCCAAGACTATATTCAAGAGAAATGACCTCAAAACCCAGTTGATCTGAAAGTGCCGCCAACTTTTGAGTGTTCTGGTGAGAGTTAACTGCGTTCAGCTCGTTAATAACCGCGAGATGCTTTATGGGTTGGTACTCAAAAATGTGTTTGAGCTGTACAGTCTCATTCACACGATTATGCACGCCAGTTACCAAGGGCCGCCCTGAGGTTTCATGGTCTACGATAATGCCTGCACGAACCGGGTCTGCGACAATCATAAAAAGGGATGGGATGTCACCCAAACCTGAGCCTATACCGTAATCTGCAATCGTGCCAATGAGAGAACGCGTGACTGAAGTCCCCCAGGTGACAACAAGATCGGGTCTCTCTTTGAGGAGAAGTTGCTTCACTTCCGGCAAGAGGCTTTTGTCTTTCGCCACATCAGTGACGACCACGTTTACAGGAAGCTTTCTGCTTTTGAAGTAATGAGTGAAACTTTTACAAGCCTCTTCACAGCCACGCCAAACAACCATGTGCACCTGATAAGCGTCCGAGTCGTCCTCTCTGGCTCTTGTTGCCCCTGCCATTAAAACAAGGGCAACTATGATGAACATCACTTTAGGCATGAGCTTGCACCTCCTGCTTTGAGGAGCGTGAAACCAGAAGCATTATGAGTCCCGAGCCAATAATCGCAGCACCGAGAAGTGCGGCAACAGTGGTATACTCTTGCTTTACAAGCAGTGCTGCTACGATAAGTGGACCAGCAGCGCTGCCGACACGCTCAAACATACGAAGATAACTCAGCGCACCAGTTCTGCTAATTTGTTGCTCCTTCTCGACTGCTTCCATGACCGCAACCATGATGGGAGCCTTGATGAAGGCATGAGCGAGGCCTACCAACGCGACCACTATAAACACAGCGATAATGTTCGTGTTTTGGTATAGAGCCATCAGAGCCACTCCTGACGCAATTGTTGCATAAGTGATCACGGAAAGATTTTTTCCAAGCTGATCAGAGAGACGAGAGGCCAGTGGGCTGATTGGTATAATAATCAAGGAATAGGCCATCATAATTCGACCAATCTCAGATTGACTGGCATCCAGACTGGCCAGATAGATTGGAACAAAGAAATAGAGGAACCCTGTGAGGACGATTTTGGTCGGAATTGCGCAAAACATCAGGATTGCCACGAACTGCGTATTTCCTATGAGCGTTATCAAAGGCTTACCTGCTTTTGATGTTGTTGAGACGGTATCCGACTTGAAGCTTGGCAACTCGTTTTGCAGCATTCGCCAACCCAGAATACCTGCAAGGACTATAAGACTGATAGCGATTACGAAAACTGGCTTATAACCAACCCAATCGGCCAAAATTGCACCAATTGCTGTTCCACACATAGTGGCTGTCATGGTAACACCAACATAGGTTGCCATTGCCTTTGCACGGCTTCCTTCTTCTGCAACAGCAGCAATATAACTCTGGCAACTAATTGTAATAATCCCGTAACCGATTGCCGTGACCGAACGAGCAATAACAATGTCAGTTGCGTCTTGGGCTAAAATACAGAATATGTAACCACCGATTGCAGGTACCAAACCAGCGAGGTAAAGCTTTTTGTTGCTGAAACGTTCGATAAGCTGCCCTGAAAACGGTGAGATGATAGCGACGACCAGCATGAAGGCTGAAATCGGCAGGCCCGTCATGATGTCTTTTTCGAACCAATCGTTTTCACCGTAATACTCCATGGAGAAAAACGGTAGAAACGACTTTTGAAGCTCATCAGCTAAGCAAAATACAAAAAGTGGTATCCGTGCATCTGCAATAGACGCCTTGTTACCTTCTTCGACACGATACAACTTGTATTTCTTAGCGAAAGTACGCAACTCTTCGCGTGATATATTTTTTGCCTGCTGCAGTTGCTCAAGCGTTTTACGAATTTTGGCGTTTTGCCGGTTCATCGTTGCAATGAACCGACCGGCCCAATCTTTGCGGTCAGAGCCAAGATATGTGCCCAAATGCCCTCCAGCACACTTTAAGAGGGCTGATTCAACAAGACGTAGTGGCACTGTTATGGTTGAACTGACGCAAACAATCACGACTTCAACCGCAATCAGACATGCCGCCAAGAGAAGAACAAATGTATCAAGAAAGATACTGGTGAGCTGACTGTTGACGTACTCCTCATCCAAAGTGGTTTGCACTCGAGCAACAGGAGCACCATTCACAACTACATCCGTTAATACCGTCTGTTTTCTGTTGCCAGAACCAAAAATAAAAACTCCTAATTTCGAGAGGGAGTCGAAGGTTTGCTGAGCAAGTAAAATGGCATTGCTCTCGGTACTCGCACGCTCCAAGGGGAGTGTCTCACTCTTTCCTAAATGCACCGAAGAGTTAACTGCAACAATAGAAATTCCACTTATTTCCTTGTGTTCTGCAGTTAGATCAGTGAGGTACTCTTTAACTCCTCTGATTTCAGAGAACGGAATGCCAATCTCGCTAGCATATTCCAGATTTTGCTTGACGGTTTCGCTAACGCTCCGTGCCTTTGCAAGCAAAAATGGGTTTAGGCCAGAGTTAAACTCCGCCAGAGTAACAACAACACTTAGAAATGCTGCCACTGACATAGCAACTGACATAGTCAGCAAAAAGTGCCTTGAGAATCTTGAGAATATCGTCACGTCAACTTTCCTCAAGACTATCGCTCAGTTTGGTGACTGCGCTGACACTAGACATTTTCGAAAGGTCAAGTAGTGCTGTTTCTTGCATTCTCTTGCCCTTCGATATCTGTTTTTGCAGCTCATCAGATCCCTTGGGGTCAAGAGTTCCCAAATCCGCTTTACCAGACTTCCTGAAGTAAGACTTTCGAACATGTAATTGGAACAAGGAGAAAAGGCCTATCGAGATCGCAACGAATGCAAAAATACCCAGATACATAAGTGTGAGACGGGACCATGTGTTTCTCACTTTTGCTGATAGTTCCTTAGTATGCTCTGAGACTAAAATAGCTCCCATAATGGAGTTTAAAGAGTCGCGCAGTATGCGGCCAGCGTACAGATACTCCCCACTTTCACGTGTTATGGTCTTATCATCACTCGTTAGAACGCCGGGCAGAACCTCATTCATATCTTCTTGCAAGACATTGCGATCTCCGGAATGAGCCAGAATAGTGCCCTGAAGATCTAAGAGAATAATTTGATGAATCTTTGGGTCGCGCAAGCGCTCGCGTTCGATCAAAGCGTCCAGATCGGATATTTCATGCATGCTCAGGCCGACAGCTTCCGCTCGCCGGATAACCACGTCAATAGCGCTCGCGGTGACTTGCAACCGAGATGATGTTGCCTCGACAACCAGTGTTCGAAACTTAAGCAAGCTTAAAGCACTTTGGAGCGCAAGCATCACTGCAATAACCGCAAGAGTCGAAACAACAACTCGCAATCTAATACCAGAAAGCATCTGAGTATCCATAAACTAAGGTCTCTAATCTTATCGTCACGTGTAATTTGAAACTGTGACGTTCACCGGATTATCTGGTTGGAAGGCGGGTCTGAGGCACAGCAGCTAACGGGCGTCGTCTTGGTTATGTGGAGCAGCTGTGGCACCAATCGGACAAGTACCACCTTAAGCTTCAGTTGGGTGACAAGTATTATATTTTCACATTACTTGATATTTCGATATTATCTAAACTTACTGCATACTAATATAATTTTAATTTGAGAATATATCCCATTACTACTTAAAGACATCAAAATTAATCGCTGTATTATTGACATCTACTAACGGCGAATATAGATCTCTCAGTCCGAAATGCACACTATCGCAACCTCGAGTTAAACATAGAGATTAATTGTAACGCGGAATGCGGGCTCTCGTTACTTATCATCGCTCATTACATTCGGTTCGTTCCATTTCCATTTTGCGCTCTACTAAAACTACGGACTGTGAGTAAGCAACTCATTAGATCACCGCAACAAAAAGAAATTGAAGGCCCTATAGCTATAAGCTATGAGGCGGAGGAGGGTAATTGAGTACATTGACCATTCAGAGACTTGAGATCTTTCGAGCAATCTATGAAAATGGAAGTCTTACTCAGGCAGCGTCAGAGCTTAAACTTGCGCAACCTACCGTTAGTAAGCATATCAGTAATTTTCAACGGGCATTGGGATTTGACCTCTTCGTCAACGAAAAGGGGCGCCTGCGACCAACCGTAGAAGCAGATGCGCTCTACCAAGAATGTAAAGATATGTTTGATCAGCTTGAGCATATTGATCAGTCTGTTCAATCACTGCGACGCGGTAGTGAGCAAGTCCTCAGGGTGATGATTGTTGTACCTGGAGCACAACTTCGCCTCTTCAGTGATGCTATCCGGGCCGTGAGAGATCGTTGGCCAGATATTAATCTGATTGTTTCTGTTGGAGGACGGGATACTCAGATTTGGAAGCTGCGCAGAGGGGAAATTGACCTTGGAATAGGAACTCCTAAGCTGCCCCATCCAGATATTGAAAGTGTGGTTTTGACCACCTTGCGGATGGTGGGCATCATGCCAATTACGCACGAACTTGCAACTCAGAAGAAAGTTTCCGTCTCTGATTTTGGCAAGTACCCGAGCATTTTACCGTCAGAATCTACATTGTATGGTAAGCTCATTTTGAGAACCTTAGAGCATGTGGGTGTCGTTCCAGATACCAGGATCAGCGCGGATGCGCCCAGCCAACTGCCATTACTTGTAGATTCATTAGAATGCTTGAGTATTCTTGATATGATAACAGCCTTTCATCCACCTAAAGATGCCGCCATCAAAGTTTTACCGTTAGATGTGTCCATGGACTACAACGTCTGCGTCAATCGGATCCAGGGCCGTGTTCTTACACCGCAAGCCGAGTTCTTAATTGAGAAACTGCGCGAAGGATTATCACAAGAAAAGCATCGTATGGAGCGACAGCTTTAGGGTTGTAGCCGAATTTTGTGTGTGAACTCAGTTTGTTGAATGGAGAGGCGGCGCAAGATAAGGACGCCGCCTTTAAGATACTTATCACTCAGCACAAGGCTCTAGGCAGAGTGGATCATCTTCTCTGCAATAACCGGGAACGCATTGTGGACCGCCATAGCCAGCCGGCGGATTAGAAATGCAGGCATAGTCTTGTGTATCGGTGGCTCCTGTACACTTTCCAGTCTCCAGACAGCTCTCAGTTGTATTTGTCTGGAACTGGAAAAGTACTCGATTTGTGGCATGTTTGTCTGGATTGCATGTAGCAGTAAAGGTGTTTGTCACAGACTGTGATAGCGCCGTTTGGAAGGTCTCTGACAATGCAAAGCTCATTGACACCTGTTCACTGACCTTTCCACCAGCGCCAAGAACCTCAAAACTTTCCTCCATAGATTCTGTGACTGTGCTTGTCCATTCTGCCGTCGTCGACCAAGTATTGGTGCGTGAGGTACCGATTGAAAGTTGCTCCGAAATCGAGCATCCTTGCCCTTGACAAGACTGGATTTTTGACCAGACCCCAAATGTACTGGTAACAGATGGTGCTACGGCCATCCAATAACAACGCTTGGTTTCGTGGGCCGGATTTGGTCCAAAGGTTTCATTGTTACATTCATAGATACTGTCTGCTGAATGCAAAAAGCGCCAATCAAATTGATTGTCAGTGCCATAACGCATGAGAACGACATCGCCGACTTGCGGAGTGCAGTTTTGTCCCTCGGTAGCGCACTCTGTGAGCGTGTTATCCTCTGACAGAGTATAGTACGCGCTACTGCTGTACTGGCATACCTTGTCGGTGCCGTTGAGCGGGTTGTAGTTGAAGTAATCGTTGGTGCATGCCACTGTTTGCTCGCCATCACCGGACATCACGGTGTACATCCAGCTGTTGCTGCTGCCATATCGGATCCAGTGCATCTTACCTGTATCAGGAAGGTTGAACGTCGCCCCTTCCTTCGCAACTTCAATATAGCTACCCTCAGGTGCGACTTTCAGTAGGTTCGCTGTCGTATAGGCGCACTTCTTGTTTTGACCATCCGACGGGTTGCCCCAGAAATTGTTGCAGGAAATTCTATCCAGACCCTGAGCGAGGATGTAGGTATAATTATCTCCCTCACCGTATCGCATGGTGATGACGCCGTCGCTGTCGGGATAGCAGTGCTTGCCCTCATCGGCGCAGTTAACCCAACTTGTTTCTTCCGTTTGCTCCTCGCTTTGCTGGGTGGTATCGGCTTGCACGGGGGGCGGGATCAAGGCTTGGGCTACGAGCACAAAGCCTGCAGCAGTCAAGAGATTTCGTAGCAAAGGATAATCCTTTCAAGAAAACACACTAGATGTGAAATGGCTCAAGCTACGTCTTGCAAGCACGCAGCAGGGTACGCCGTTCCAGGTTTTTGAAGATCTGTTCAACTGAAGAGAGGGGGTTTCTTGTTTAAAAAATTGGGGTCTAAACATCGCCATCCTCAAGTAGAGCCGCGACAAAAAGTAGATTGGCCTCACAACGGCAGCAACACAAATAATTTTAATGCTATATTGCTGTGGTCTATACGTTAATTAATCTAATTATGATTAGTTTTTATATAATTATATTTGATTTGTACTTAGACAAGCACATTGACGTTAAGATGTAACCTTAAAATAACTAAGGAATAATTTGGGAGAAATACCAAGGTAAACATGTAGAGGCTCCTTAAAACTATAATAGGACCACTCCAGCTAGCGAAGTCATTGGGTACTTCTTCGATCCTTGACGACAAAGGGGTATCATCAAGCTGCTAACTGGCATTTCTCCCACATCAAAGTTAGTCACTCAGGCTGTTGCTCTTCTTACTCCTATTAAACTTAGCAATAACAGACCTGGAATCTGCGATTATCATTTTGATGCCATCGATGATTGAGTATTTGAAGGCAACTATGCTTACAACGCAAAATAGTTATGAGAGACTTTGCTTTGGGCTATACATTAAAGTTTAAAAACAAAGGTATTGGTTCTGAACTTAGCTCTCTAGAAAGAGAGCGAGCAAGACCAACTGCCTTCTACTTAAACTGCTTGACTAGGTGGTGAGATCGGCTGTTCAGGTTGTTGTAGACTTGAACTTGTTTATTTATAGCACTCATCCATTTTGGAGGTGCTTATGTGTGTAACCGAGGAGATACCGCCGCACCACCGCCAGTCGAACATATTACATGCTTCAGTTAGCGCCCGCAAAGCTCCGCCTCTTACTCGCTTAAGGCAACCTGCTCTGCAGGCAGATCTACGCTTTCTCCACCTTACATTCTCCGATCGAAACGCCACTACTAACCCAACACTCGGAAAGGGGACTGATTTCAGACCAATTCGAGCCTTCTACGTGTAAGCCGTTTGCATAGCTTATGCAGAGATTGCCATTCAACTCTTGCTAGATCCGCCCGAATGTCCGCAGTTGACCCGACACTCCAGTTATGGGCTGTTGCCCCCCAACTCATCACGCCTGCCACGGATCACGGCAAAATCTGTGCCTTTCCACTTCATATGTCCACATTGCCAACGGTACTTCTTGTTCCTAGCAATGCTATCAACCAAGAGAAGCTTGTTACACTCGCTACTGTGACTGGTGCCACTCTAAGTTGATTTCATCGCAACGTCAGCATCATTTACAGGCCTTGGAGCACGGGGACATGTCTTGTAGGTGGCTGGAATTTGAATTCCAAGGACTGAGTTTTTGGGAGTGTAATTAGCATGAATCGCCGTTATCTGTTAGTTGTGCTAGCCTTCGTACTGATTGCTGCATCCGTGCTGACTTATCTCATACAGACCGGAGAACGTGGACTAGGACGTCAAGCGCGGCTCACCCGAAGTTTGGACGTGACTCAACTAAAATCAAGAATTTAGGTTGGGATACAAAAGGGCTGGATGTAGTTTTCAACTACGCTGTTAGTTTAAGCACAGATTCCTTCATGATCATCACCGATGGTCAAAGAGTTGGTGCCTTCGGTAATCTTTCAAAACCCTACAGTATTCATTCTATAAGAAAATCTATTCTAAGCGCTCTATTCGGCCAGCAACTGGCTTCGCCTACAAACGAACTGCGCCTTGATGCCACACTTCTGGAGCTGGGAATTGATGACGCCCCGGTTTCGCTGACAGAGTTGCAGCGACAGACAACCGTGCGTCATTTGCTGCAAAGTGTTTCAGGTATTAATCACCCGGCTGCCGCATTGGGTAGTATGCTAGCAGATATCGACAGGCGTTTGAGACACACAGAAAACCAGCCAGGTACTATCTGGGCTTACAACAACTGGGACTATAACGCGCTGACGACAGTTTTTGAAAATGTCTTTGCGTGACCTTGCAAGAGTTGGAAATCTCTATCTCAATCGCGGACTTGCTGGCAGACAACACATTCTTGCAGAAAACTGGACAAGCCTCATTACGTCTAATTTCACTGAAACAGGCCTTGGCGGATTGCGAGGGGGCATGGATATCTGTGGTGGATACCCAGCCCAGAGACCGGTCTGCCTGAGGGGACTTTCTGGGCGTGGGGACTGGGAAATCAGGCCCTCATAGTGATCCCGGAATGGAATACGATTGTCATCCACCAATCAGACACCACTGAGTTCTTGAAGCGGTTCATATCATTGATCCACAGTGAAAAAATGACTGGTGAAGAGGCTATCGAGCAGCTTATTCTTTCATGTCGCGAAGCAGCTACTCGTGAAACCGAGTATTGCATCGAGCATCGCTTTATCTCGCGGCGCGAGTTCAAACAGCTAATATCGTTAGTCGTTGCCGCACGAGAATAGAGTAGCTTATCGGTGTGAGACTTATTCGCTCTCCGAGAATAGTCCCAAGGTGCTGGTGACTTCTCAAAACCAATCTCTAGTATCTCTCAACGGTGCTCGTAATCCCCCGTTGCGAACGATCTCAACCGTTGATGGAAACGCTCCAATGTCCGGTGTTGGCCCTGTTTGCATAGATATGCGAGCGTATGTAGCGGTGTGACCATAGCTGCCATTCGCTTAATGACGGAGCTGCCTTTACAGAGCGTGATGTCGACTTAGGGTTGGCTTTAATCCGCTTGGCGCTGAGGGCCACTAGCCGCCGTTGGGCGTTTTTAGCAAGGGTTGAATCAGTTCCACCAAGAAGCTTCTTCAGTAGCTTCTGTAAACGATCTGTAACTACTCAAACGGCCCCTTTGCTGACATTCAGCCCACTTCAAAATCTACTTACTCGCCTCCCGAAAGTTGACATTGGTCGATGGTGCAGCATTTTGGGTTCGTAAGTAACTGCGAAGCGGGACAGATAGCTGACGTTCGCATCATATTTTCCAATAAGCGTTTTAGTAACCAAGCGCCCTGAACAGTACGGCCTCCAATTTTCACATATTTTTGGATGTTTTCTACTTTTTAGAACGAGGGGCGGAGCCTAGGCTAACAAGGATCCGCCGGTTGAAAGATTTTATTGATCACCTGATACCCACAGCGCCAGTTTACCCTTCACATGTCCTGTCTCCAGCTTTTCATGCGCACGAACTACATCGTTCAATTCGAAAAACTCGGTATTAGGAAGGCTCAACTCGCCAGCCTCAACCAAATTAACGATTTCCCGAATTTCCGCGCCGAAACTCGAGTCGTCGACAAAAGCCAAAATTTTCTCGACACCGCGTTCTTTCGCTTCAGCGATTTGAGCTTCGACATCTCCGTCATCCGTCAATGTTGCGATATTAACGAGCCGACCGCCTCGCTTTAACAAGGCCACAGGATCAGCAAGCGAGTCGGCGCTTATGGTGTCGACGATCAAATTCAAGCCATTTGGAGCCCATTTGGAAATTTCGTCGCTAATACTTTGAGTTTTGTAGTCAATCGGGAAATCGGCTCCCAGGGACTTAACATAGTCCAAATTGGCGCCACTGCAGGTGGTGGCTACCTCTGCGCCAGCCCATTTTGCCAATTGAACGGCAAAACTGCCCACACCACCCGAAGCACCATTGATGAGTATCTTTTTGCTTTCACCCTTCCTGAGCGCACTTTTTTCAGCCCCGAACAGTGCCTGCCAGGCCGTCACACCTGCAGTCGGAATGGTCGATGCAGATTCCAAGGTCATATCTGCAGGGATCAGCGCAACCCGGCACTTATCGACCACGAGATACTCTGCATAGGACCCAGGCTTCCCCGCAGAAAACATATTGGTTGCGGAAGCAACTCTATCGCCCTCAGAGAACTCAGTTACGTTTTTGCCTGTCGCCACCACGACACCCGAAGCGTCCACTCCGAGAACCAAAGGGAACTTGGCGTTTGGCATCGCCGAGGCGAGGTGTCCTTCTCGCATTTTCCAATCTACCGGATTGACCCCCGCGTAGGCCACTTTGATCAGCACGTCGTCGGCTTCAAGGTCTGGAATGGGGAGTTGCGCGATTTCGAATATTGCCGCGCCGCCCCATTGCTTAATTACTGCTGCTGTCATTGATTTTGTCATATGTCTCTCCGAACATTATTCATCTCGATCCCCAAGGGGATTGGTTTCAATCAACTGAATTTTCAATTGGGTCTGTGATTGCGCCAAGGGTCCGCTGGTGATCACGTCGAACTAGCGGTTCTTTCCTTGGCGCATTGTGACGGTTTACCTGTCAGAACCGCGTCAACCACTCGGCCAGAGCCTTGCCGATTTCATCGGGATAGTCCTCTTGAACGAAATGCCCCCCTTGGCCAAGAAACACCGTCTCAAGGTTTTTCAGGTTCTTCTGCAAATACTCGGCTTGGGCCATCGGAAGTATCGCGCCTGGATCGACGTGGAACATCAATTTCGGCAGATCACTGGCCAGCAACCACGCGTTATTTGCCGTCGCCACCTCATAGACATCTGCCGGTTCGCCAGCGATTGGAATTTCGCGTGGCCAGTCCAACAATATTTTCCGGCTCTCGGCTGTTGGGTAATAGCGGTTATACTCTGCCATAACTTCATCCGAGAGCGGTCCATTCGGGCTGCCGTATCGCATAAATTGATCCAGTAAAATGTTCTGGTTCATGATCATTTCTTCGCCAACACCGGGCGTGTTCACATTGCGTACGAATTCCGCGAAATCGCCCAGTGACTCGTAGCTTTCGTAGGGAATAAAGCCCGGCGTCATCGCCTCCATAAAGGCAATTGCGGACACACGTTCGGGACGCGTACGCGCATAGTGCCAGCCCAGACCCGACCCCCAATCATGGATCACCAACACGGCATCCTTCAAATCCAGAGCGTCAAGAAAGGTGAACATATATTCCGCGCTGTCGGCATAGGTATTTTCAAGTACTGGCTTGTCGCTATCGCCCATTCCGATCAGATCAGGTGCAATCACGCGGTGTGTGGCTGACAGGTGCGGGATGATGTTCCGCCAAAGATAAGAAGAGGCAGGGTTGCCGTGCAAAAAGACAACGGGGCGCCCTTCGCCCTCATCAACATAAGCGATCTTCTGGCCCAGCACTGTCATATAACTTTTGTCCTGCGCTTGATGAGTGTCCGCGAATGCGGGCAGCGACATTACGGATGCGGCTGTAACCAAGGCGGCAAATTTTAGTAAGGTTCTGCGTTTCATAGATATCTCCAGTTTTCTGTTGAGCAATATCTATGTTTCAATTACCTCTTTATAAATTGCATAATTTCGAACACAGTGTTCGCCTGATGAAACATAGGGATGCGAAATGCGGTCCATCGACTGGGAAATGATGCCTTTTTTTCTGGCTGTTGCGCGCAAGGGAAGCCTGCGCGCTGGGGCTGAGATGCTGAACGCCAATCATGTTACGGTGAACCGCAACATCAAGGTATTGGAAGCCAGCTATGGCGTTCAGCTTTTTACCCGTTCTCGCCGCGGTTTTGAGTTAACCGAAGCGGGAGAGGCTCTTTTACCAATGGCGGAAGAAGCAGGGCAGGTATTTCTTGGAGCGCGTCGCCGGGTCGAAGGTTTGGATAGAACCGAAACTGGAACGATTAAATTTTCTCTGCCGCCTGCTATGGCCCTTGATGTCGTCGCGCCGATACTGGCGCGGTTTCATCAGGCCTATCCAGGCATCGATGTGGAACTGCGATTGACCGACGCGCAAGAGGATATCAATCAAGCGGAAACGGATGTCTCTCTTCGAGCGGCATATGAGGTAACCGATGACGTCACCGCGCGCAAACTTTATCCCATGGCAATCGGGATCTACGCCAATCAACAGTATATTGATGAGGTTTTACCCACTGCCGGACCCGAGGGTGCCGGATTGAGTTGGGTTGGTTGGACGAAATCACGTGAAAATCCGGCGTGGCTGAAGCAATCTCAATTTCCTGCCGCCGATATTCGCTACTCCTCAAGCGAAACATATATGCACATTAGCCTTCTAAGGCAGGGATGTGGAATGTCATTTCTGCCTGTTGTTTTTGAACATATTTTCCCCGATTTGCGCCAAGTGCCAAATACCGAGATTGAATTTGATCGCACCCTATTCATCTTGCTGCACTCAGAATTGCGACGAACAGTTCGGGTTCGCAGGTTCGTGGATTTTTTGGCGGATGGCCTTGGCGAACTGAAGCCCAAGATGCAAGGCGCACTTTATCAGAAGTAGACCAAGCGCTACGAACCTGAAAACGGCAATCAAATCTTTGCCAATGACCGGCCTGTACGATGGCCAAAGTGCAGCTTCGGGTAACAGGTCTCAAACCCGACCTTGGATGCGGCGTATCATTTTATGATACAGGCCCAACTGGACCGAGCGTGCACATTTGGGCGTTACGAACAACAACAAGGGAACATTGAATCTCATTCACCCAAGTTTGGTGATTTTGAACTGGTAAGATGCGGACTTTGCTGACGTTCAATGCACTGCGAAAAATCCGGCCAGTGAGAGGCCGTTGCTAGCGTCGAGGGCCTCAAGCGGACTTTTGAGCGGTTCTACCGAGGGTTGATAGGTGTTTTAAATGGTTGCAAGTTCTCTCCCAAATTCAGCAGCAGTTGGAAGTTAGCTTTTGAAGTATGTTTACCGACGTGCGGCTGAATAAGAAAGAGCACAAGAGTTAAGCGTGGAGGTATCGACCAGAATTAGCATGCAGAACTTCAAATTCAAACCAGAGGGCGACTCTGCAATATCACCTTCAGTCAGATCAACTTTGAGTTCTAAACTTTATGATTAATCACTCCTTGCATGTTGTTGCTGAATGATCTCCGCTACGTTTAGCCCTATCTTTCTGCAAGTGCGTCTTCTTTTTGATTAAACTCTGCGTGGTGGAGAGCATATAAAAGTTTGAGGCATTCCCCAAAAAGGGAACTCTATATGCGATTGCTCCAAACGTTTAAATGCTTTCGGTTTGGAATAACCCGCAGACGCGGGTTATTCCATGTTGGTTATCATGCAAATATGAAGTCATCTGCCGTGATGTTGCTTACGGCAACGTCTGAAAGGGTGATGGAGCTACCCTCATAAGAAATGATGGTGTCACCATCCTTACCGGAGATGTTCAGGTCGTTGAAGCTATCGATATTGTCTAAGAATTCAATTAGATCAAAGCCATCTTCAAAGTCGATGATTTCATCAGCACCCCAATTTGTATCAAACACAAACCTGTCATTTCCGGAACCTCCGGAAAGCATGTCGTCGCCGAAACCGCCTTCAAGACGATCATGACCAGCATTGCCATAAAGAGCATTGTCGGCAAAGTTACCGATCAGAGTGTCGTTGCCTGACCCTGCATAGGCAGTTTCAATCACTGTATCCCGCATGATGGCCAGATTGCCTTTGTAACCATTCACATCAGAATAGGTTTCTGCCAACAGCGAGATTTTCTGATCAGCACGCACAGAACTAAAGTTGAGAGTATCCTGCCCTCCACTGTCAGAGATCGTGTAGGTCACCCGGTTCAGATCCGCCAGATCATCATAGTAACCGCCAGCGGTTGAGTTTTCGCCATAAACGGTATCACCACTGCGAATGTTATCAGCGGTGCCATAGAGATCCTGCATTGCAAGAATGTCAGCAATCATTGGCGTAACGACATAGGCATAGCTAGCGTCCACAGCAGAGTTCTCGTTTTGAGAGAAGTAGGACATAACTGTGCCCTGCCAAGAATCGTTCGCATAGTGGTTGTCTACACCATAGCGTGCGCTGCCGTTGTAGTTGCCAGCATGCCCCAGGCCGAGAGCATGGCCGATTTCATGGATGTAAGTCTGGAATGAATAGGAATCCAGGCTGGTTCCACTGTTCTTCAACCATGAAGTGCTTACGTTTACAATTGATGACTGAATGGTGCCGCCATATGCGCGGGAGCTTGAGTAGGCACCGCTTCTATCATCACTGAAGGTGATTTGTGCGCCAGAATTCGCCTGCTCAAAGTTGATGCCCGTAGTCATCGACCAAGCATCAAGAGCTTTGATCGCGAGAGCCTGACCATCGCTGTTCAAGCTTGTTAGGTTTACCGTGATCGTGCCACCTGGTTCCACATCAAATGCACGACGGCCACTGCGCCAAGCTACATCAGTGAGCTGGTTAGCGATTTGATCATTGGTAAAGTGCCCTTCAGGCACAACGATCTCAGGGTCGGAGGTTGGCTGGGGAACTACCGGATCTGGATCTACAGGGTCCGGATCTACAGGATCTGGATCTACAGGGTCCGGATCTACAGGATCTGGGTCCACAGGGTCCGGATCTACAGGATCTGGGTCCACAGGGTCTGGATCTACAGGATCTGGATCTACAGGATCTGGGTCCACAGGGTCTGGATCTACTGGACTGGCATTTTCGATTACGTCAATCTTATAGCTGCCAGAATAACGGTTACCAAAGGAAGAAGCCCCAATATAAAACTTGCCGCTGGAAGTGGCCGTAAACGTGATCTCAGAATTACGTCCTTCTCCACTATCGTCATCAAAGGCAATACGGTTACCATCACTATCATAAAGCGTAAGGACAGTGTTGCGAACACCGTAATACCCGGTTCCTTTTAGGGAGACTGTGTACTCTTTACCTTCTTCAAGCTCGATTGCCACAGCATCACGATCACCGCGGTAGCTCAATCTTCCAACAAAGCTCTCGCCCGCATCAATTGTATATGGTGTGGAGCGACTAAATGGGGCATCACGCCATTCATCGCCAGGTGAAGTCCATTTGTAGGGATAATAGCCATAAGGATTGTACTTATAACGGCTAGAAGAGCCCGAATAACTGTAATGCATCTTACCCTCAATTTTTACTTCAATTACAGAAGTAAAATTGAGCATCTATCAGTAACAAACAACTCTAATTAGTGTTTTTTCCCATGATAATTTTGTTCACAAAACATAATATAAACTTAAATCAAATAGGTGCAAGTATAATTAAGTATTTATTTCAAATGCACCTGACTGCTAATTACTAATCTAATCAACATTATCTAATTGATATTATTGATATATAATCTAAAAATTACCATTTATGTCGACTTCTAGGAGTTGCACTGAATAAATATTATTCTCCATTATAAAAATTATTTACACATAATATAGCCATATTTTCATATTTTTACTTAAATCTGCTCGGTATCGAAAATTCCATCAGAGATAGGCCCAGTGGACGCACGGCAGTATATTTTGCCATCGTTAAGAACAATAAGAGAACTTTGCCGAGTAACCACAAACACCCTGATTTGTTAGGCTAATTACGCTGTTCTTAAACAGTTAATGGACGGATTAAGATCGGTAATACTGCAATCATTCGGCAATTCTAAACTTTGCTGCAGGTGCGAAAGCCTAACTATGCGAGTAATGTTTTGAGAGACGACGGGCCATTACCGGCGATTAGAGCGTTTCCATCAATAGTGAGGCAGTCTGGATTGTAGTCTTTCGGAGTTTCCCAGACCACTTCCTTTTCCTACGCAAAGGTCACAGTGCTAATGAGTAATACCGTGCTCAGGGCGGGGATAAATTAGCGGGATTGGTGGATATGGATTTTCGACAGGTGGAGAGCATTTGCCCGCCACTTCTGTTTACAAGTGGCGGGCGGGTCTATGTTGGGTAGGTGGTCTTGCTCAGACAGGAGAATGGTCAGAACTTCAGAGCAATGTTTGCTTTGAGCCCCTGATCGGTGAAGCCGGAACCAAACCGGCCATCGTATGCCAGACCTAAGGTTGTGTTCCGTCCCAGATCCACCGATGCTCCCAGATTCAGCAGAAGAGCATCTCTGGCAATCGGGATACCGGCAACGGAGAAGTCATCGCCTCCGGCAAAGGCATGATTGACAACAGGAGTTATATCGCCAAACGCATGCTGCCAGGCAGCTTGTGCTGATAGCTTCGCGGTGAATTGACCAAGGTTCGCCCGTGTCTCTGCACGCAGCCCGATACTGGTGAAGGTGCTGTCCATTGTCTGGCGACCAGCCTTCAACGCAGCAGAGCCACCGGTTTCGGAGTACCCATCGCCGGACAACTGGATGTAGGATATATTGGCAAAAGGCTCAAGACTGGTCGCAGCATAATCAAAACGATACCCCGCTTCACCAAAGATCTGCGCAATTCGCACTGTGTAGGATCCTGACAGGTTCTCGGCAAAGCCAGTGAAGGCAACCGAACGGGTCGTGTCGATATCGTGCCATGCATAGCTACCACCTGCGCGCACTCCCAGAGGCCCAAACTCTGTGCCACCATAAGCACCAAGATGCAGCGTGTCTGCCGTCGCAGAGGACGTTCTGCCATTCACTTCGAAACTGCTGTTGTCATAGCCACCGAAAAAGCCAAGACGGGAACTTTCGCCGATCTGGACATCTCCACCAAGAAGGAAACCGCCAATTGACTGGTCAAGCCCTGCGGCATTGCTGTTTCCATTCCAACGTCCCCAGGACCCAAAACCTTGCCCCCAGAACGCGAGGCTCTCGCCAACGTGCTTTTCCACTTGTTCTTGTCCATCCGCAGCAACGGAATCCATTGCAACGCGCACACGACTGAGGGCTGCCTCGCGGGCAAAGCGGCTATCTTCAATCAGCGCTGTTTTTATTGAGGCGTGGGCTTCGCCTGAAAGCTGATCGAGTGCTCCTGCTGCATCCGCATTGGACAGGTTCAAGACTGAATTGAACAAGTCTCCGCTGCCAAGTGAGAACGCGCCTTCACCTGTAGCGCACTGATTAGAACTCATCCCGGAAATGCAGAACGTGCTGGATGCCATTTGGGAACCGAGATAAACATTGTTGGCATCATATGACAGAGCAAAATCAAGGAATGCGAAGTCATCTGTTGGTGCGAGTGAATCAAACGTTCCGGAGACGCCCCCTACAGCGCTTAAAATCGTATAGACCGTATTGGCGGCATAGGTTGAACCATCGTCGGTTCCGTTCTCCGGCTTAACATGCACCGTACCACCATTGATTGTCACGGTACCGCTGGCAGCCAGCAGATCGTTGTTGGTGCCTGCTGCATTGCCCCCATCGTTCAACTCAACTTCAAAGGTTGAACCACTATTGAAAACAAGAGAAGTCGCATTCAGAGTCCCGATGGAGTTTCCCGGAGCGATTACGGCACCTGAATGGAAAGCAACAGCCTCTACAGTCCCCGAACCACCAAGGCTACCGCCATTGACTGTAACATCACCAATGGTGCCATTAACAACCAGTTTGCCCGCTGTCAGGGTTGTGCCACCTGCATAGCTGTTATTGCCCTCTAGAATAAGTGTGCCTAGGTCAGTTTTATCCAGAGAACCGGTCCCTGTAATGTCAGAAGCTATGGTCGCAGTGAAGTCTGCACCAGCATTCGTGCCATCGCCAATACGGACCGAGGTTTTGCCATCAAGCGCAACCTCGCCACCTGTGACCTGATAGCCATCGACAGCAAACTGCAGGCCAGATGCAACCGAGACACCTTCATCAGCGACCGTGACAGTACCCGCCGTACCTTGAAAAACGAAATAGCTATCAGGGTCATAGGCCAGATCTGTGAAATTGGCAGAGTTGGTCCAGTTACGGCTTGAGCTATTCCATGTGCCCGCGCCGCCATGCACGGTGCCGTTAGCGGTTGAAGTGCCGTTCCAAAACAGTAAATCCCGCGTCGAGGCCAATAATGACACAGTGCCAAGCGTTACAGTGGTGCTCAGGGCATAGTCGTAATCAAGAGGGGCATATCCGATTGTGAGGCCATTGTCTGTCAGGCCCCCGTCATAGGTGACTAATGTATATACACCTGCACCAAACGTGCCGGTATCGGTTACATCAAGCGTGCCATCTAAGGTTAGGTCGCCACCAACGGTGATCAGGTCGCTATCGAGGCCTACAGTGCCATCGGGTGCGCCTAGACCGAAAGCGAGTGTCGCATTTTCATCCAGAACAAGGTTACCACCGATCATCAAAGTGCCACTCCCTTGATAACCTGGAGAGAGCGTGCCACCTGTAGCCTCGACATTGCCGACAGTACCCGTGCCCTCAAGTGTTCCGCCCGTCAGCTTGATCTGCCCAGGCAGCTCGCCATTAACGATCAATGCACCGCCAGTGATATTCGTCGTGCCAGCAAAACTGTTGTAACTACCATAGAATTCACCCACACCGCCGGTCCAAATCGTTGTGCCCGCTATCTGATTGATTGTGTGGCGATATCCTTGATTGGAATGAATCGACCCGATGTCGACATCAAAAATATAGGCGTCATCAGTGTGATTGAAGTTAAGCTCGCCATTGGAAAAGCGAAAATAAATGCTTGGAATATCCAGTATTCCCGGGGCCTGAGCAACTTCACCTTTCGCAGCACCGATATTGACGGCAAACTGGCTATAATCATCTAAATAACCAGAATCACCAAATCTGATCCAATTGGGTGAGGAAAAAGTACCGCCATTAGAAACGGTGAGCGCACTCGTTCCATATTGGAAATTTAGTCTCTTTATAGATGAAAGTATAGATCCTTCGCCCGAAACAAGGATACGGCCTCCTTCTGTTGGTGCTGGTGGGCTTTCGAAGCTATGACCAAGATCAAGATTGCCGTTTACAGTCAGACGCGCACCGTCAAGCACGTTAAGCTCACCGCGGGCAGGTCCGGGATCAAAAACATAATGCTCTGCAAAATTCAAGTCGCCGGTAATGGTTCTATCTTCTTTATCGCCATGTTTGTCCTCGCCAGAAATTGTGAGCGTGCCAATGCCCCCATCGCCGAGGGTCATATGGCCACTGCCAAAGGAGCCGTAGTTTTTGCCGGTAAAGACAACATCTGCACGACTAATTTGGGGAGTTGCCGTCAGCGCTCCTGCAATGATTGAAATCGCAAGCCTATGTGAAGCTAGGGCTGATGTGTTTTTGTATGCAAAGATCAAGCGTTGCATGTGCGTCTATCCCTGGAGAGTGAAAAATCGGAAAAATTTAACCACAACCGGATCAGATCGCTGTCTACGCCCGCTGCGCTGGATGGAGATCCAAGCTCAAAATCCATAACTGATGCGAAGGTAAGATCGAGGTCGCCATCAATAGTCAGCGTGCCGGGGCTGTTTCCGGCAGCGATGGTGCCGGTCAGCATTACGGTACCGCTGCCGATCGTGGTCAACGCTCCGGGTCCGGTTAGCGTTGCACTTATGCTGCCGTTTTCTAAGATGTATGAACTACCCGCGAGCGTGCCGCCGGTGACTGCTCCATCCCTCAGCATGAATGAATCCGCGAAAAGGGTTGCACCCGTGGCGATCTCCAGCGAGCCACCAGTGAGTGCGGTATCACCCACTGTCTCATTATCGGTGATCAATAGGCGCCCGCCACTGACACCCACATCGCCCGTATCGGCCAGAGCATTGCCGTTATGCGCATCCACAGAACCTGAAGCATCGTCGCCTGAGGCAACGTATAAATAGCTGGCAACGAACGCTTCACCACCGTTTTGAATGGTAAGCTTGGCACCTGACCCAGCTGTCACCCCAATATTCAGGGGGCCACCCACATCCCACGGACTAGGATGGTCCGAAACGGTTGGATCACTATCAATTGTTAGTGACGAAGACCCATCAATATCCTCGGCCCAAGCAAACCGGCTGGTGGCTGCCAAATCTAGGGCAAAGAGTGCAACTATTGGGATACGCAACGCTGAAACTACAGTTTTTTGCTTTCGTCTTGTCTGTGAACCAAAACTATTCTGGAACATTCGATTCCTCGGATTTTAAGTATTTGTAATGTGGTCGTAGGGCAGCGAAAACCAGGGAACTTCAAACTTCGGTGTTGAAGGAATGGTCCATATTTGGCCCCGAATACAGAACGCCGAGCGGAGAGAAAGTGGGAATGATTTGTGCTCGCGAACTTACACCAGAGGGGAATACTCCCCCAGCTAGCAGCATCAACACCACCAACCAGCGGACCAGAGATGCAAGCAGGGCGTCTTGCGCTTGATGGCAAATTGCGGAGGAGTCGTCTGAGCTTTGAACCAACGCCCTAAAAGGCTGTCTGTGGCGCGCTCGCAGATGTGTTTAGCCGCATGCATAGAATGCCCCCTTAAACGTAGTCACTACAGATCTTTCTTCCCAATCATTCGCCAGACGGCACGCCGATACCGGCGGCAGCGGTCAAAATGCTGACACTTGAATATCAATGGGATAAAAATACAGAAGGATTGTACGCAGTCAGCTCCGCAAAGAATGCTAAGAACTTAGCAATCTAGCTATTTACTCAGATTTGTGCACACGGCATGAGCGATCAGACCTCAGAGAGACAAATGCTCGACTCTAGCGGCATCAATCCAATCTGACAGGGCTTGCTCGTCCGGCACGGCAATTGCGCCATACTTCAGTACGATTAGGCCATTGTTTTCCAGCTGTTTGAGTGCTTTACCCATAGAAACACGTGAGGTGCCCACAGCGATTGCCAACTCAGACTGGTTCCAGTTGAGCATCCCAGGCACTTCTGAAGCTTCGAGCATGTTCTGCAAAAACACCGCTGTATAAGCAGGCAAAGGTAGCAAACGCAGATCGTCAAGCATGTTCAGCGCCACATTCAAACGGCTCAATGTCGCTGGCAAAGCTGCGCGGGCGATCTCGGGGTGAGCGTCCATTAGCGTTAGAAAATCAGCTTTGAGAACATAACCGATTGTTGTTTTACCAACTGCTGTAGCATTTTGTGTCCGCTTGCGACCGGTCAGCACGCCCATGATGCCAATGAAGTGATCCTCACCAAGCACAGCAAGAATTGTTTCTCGGCCACTGGGGCTGAAACGCCCCATTCTAACTGCCCCTGAACGTACAATGAGCAAGCGATCACCATCATCACCGGTCGAGAAGATCGTGCGGCCGTCCTGATAGGTGTGGTGATGTTCGACAGCTGCAAAAGCGGCTTTGACCTTTGGGGTGAGCAGGTCAAGGAACTTGAGGCTCCCGTGATCCAGCAATCCTGTCATGGCCAAGGTTCCTTAAAAAGCGTTGAGGGCATACACTTCATCACGTATCCTGAACATCGCCCTGGTTGTCAACACACCACACAGTTAGGTGCAGAGGCTCAATTGTGGCCGCAGTTAGCGATATTCACGAATATCTACAAATGGTCATGCTGACAACTGAAGAGTGCGGAGCTGCTCCCTACCAGCTCCTTGATTGCTAAATGTCGATTTTCTCTGACAACGAAAGTGCATCTTCAAGGTTTATACCTAAGTATCTGACAGTACTGCCCATCTTTGTGTGGCCAAGAAGAAGCTGCACGGCTCGAAGATTACCTGTCTTCTTGTAGATTTGCGCGACCTTAGTTCTGCTCATTGAGTGTGTACCGTAAGAGCTTGGTTCTAGCCCGATTGAAAGAACCCACTCCTTCAACATTCGGCCATATTGTCGTGTCGAAATATGCGACCTGTCATGAAACCGGCCTGGCCACAGGTACTCTGACCCGATCATTTCTGGACTGTCTATCCATTTTGACAAGGCTGATCTGGTTCCCTCCATGAGTTCAAACTGCACAGGCTTACCGGTCTTACTCTGTATTATTGAAGTGCGCTCTTTCACTCGCCCAGTAGTAGAAACATCGATAACCTTAAGACCTACAAGACCACACCCTCTGAGTTTGCTATCGATTGCTGTATTGAACAAAGCTAGCTCACGTATTTTGCCTGCGATCTCAATGCGAACACGAACGGCCCAAACGTGTTTTGGTAGCAAAGGGCGCTTTTGCCCGACAATCCTGCCACGATTCCAGGCTGGTTTTACTGGTCTGATCATAGGAAGGTTTGATATGGTCATGACAGCTCCTCCATACCGCCCTCAACCACCATATCTAGCTAATCTTACAGCGTGCAGAAGACGGTATTGAGGTCTAAGTTGGTAAAGGTAACGAACTACTAGTTTGCTTGCCAAGCGTTGCTCGGAAAACCAGAATATGTGTAGTATAGTTTTCGGCAAAGTTTCTTGATGACTGAAATCGCTTTGATATCGGGCCATTTGGAGACATTGGAGCATTTCCATCGGGGATTGAAGTAGCCCCAACCTAAGGCGTTTACGGTAGCCTTCATGCATATCCCGCCAAGGGTAACCTATCCCCAAGACAGACAATATACCATTGATGAAGCGCCAGTTCTCTTATACTGGACGGCACCTCCGCCACGCTCACTGGGCTCCAGCTTCTCTATGACCATTCCTGATCATACAAATCGTCACGGATACACAAAACTCCCCGTCATTACGGGGAGTTTGAAGTACGCTATACTTTGCAAGGGAAGAGCTTAGTCAGCGGGGTCCAGATCCGGCAAACCAATTTTGTAGTATAACTTATTGCTGTCATTGCCACCTTCCGAATGCCGATGTACTTCAATACAGTGGCCATTATTATCCATGGTTACAGCAAGATTGGAGCCGTGGTCGTATTGCTTACTTTTGCTCCAGTCTATCGATTTTTTCTCGAATTGTATTTTTCCAGTTCGGTAGTATAGGTTGGAACTGCTACCGGAACCTCGATGAACCTCCAAACAATTACCACTATTGTCCATCGCTACTGAGTGATCTGAGCCTGAATCGTATTGGATACTATCACCCCAACTTATGGTCTTTTTGCTGAAGTCTATTCTGCCAACGCGGTAGTAAAGTTTATCGTCGTTACCAGAAGCCGGGTTGCCTCTATGTGTCTCTACGCAATTACCATGATCATCCATTGCGATGGCAATGTCAGCGCCCGTGTCATATTTGTAGCTATCTCCCCAATGTATTGTCTTTGCAGTGGAGTTAACGATCCCAACCATGTAGTAGAGATTGTCTTTGTCGTCGCCGCTACCGGTGTGTAGCTCAACGCAGTTACCATGATTATCCATGGCGACTGCGACCTTGGTCCCGGTGGTGTAATTTTGATTATTGCCCCAATTGACTGTCCTGGCACCTATATCCGCAAGTCCAACGGCATAATATAGTTTATTGCCACTCCCACTTTCCCTATGCACACAGATACAGTGGTCTTTATTGTCCATAGATACGGCAAAGTCGGAGCTGCTTGTAAAATATATACCGTTTCCAAAGTCGATACGATTGCCGGAGAAATGCGCCCTTCCTACGCGGTAGTAAAGTTTGTTGCTATTTCCACCAGAGCCACGGTTCATTTCCAGGCAGCCTGAGTTGTAATCTGTAGCGATCGCCACCGAGGAGCCTGTAGTGTAATAAATGCTAGGCCACCAGACAGCGTCAATAGCTGTATACGCCTTCCAAGTCGCGATTGAAAACGTTCCAGCTAGCGCACTCCTAGAGGTTGCAAAAATCTCAATACTGGTAGGTGACGTTATCTGAAGGCCTTTCCCCCATCGAAAATTGGCACCAAGTTCTGATGGCCACATCATATCTGTATCTGGCTTATAGCGCGCCTTGATATCAGCTAAGCTGATTGCGGTTGATGTATCGTCGTATCTTGTTTCCGCGTCGGCTGACGAGGAAGCTCCAGTCTCCAATAGTATTGGAGCACGAACTTCCGTCACACTTGCACTATGATCTCCTTCAATCTGGAGTTGATATAGACCGAAACTTCTATCGGTGCCGTGCATCGTGAAGATAAAGAGTTCTCCATTTTCCTGTGTCGCGAGAGCGAAGCCACCCTCCGGACTAAATGTGTCAGGCAGATCTTTCTTTGAAATCAACTGAATGAGGTCGAACTGGGTTTGCGCAATAATGTCAGTAGTTTGGGATCGATAGACACTTAGCCCCGGGCTGTCCCCTGCAATGACAATGTATTTTCCCTTTTCTCCACCTACTGCCTCTTCAGACTTTTCTCTCGTCATTCCTGCGCCATTTACCCCGCTATCGTCCCTCGGGATCGTGGTCAGAAGTTTCATCGGTTTGTTTTTTGCCGTGGGGCGCACATCGTATATTTGTACTTCCGAGCAGGTGTTATGTTTGTCACTTTTCTCGAGTGTAAGTGCCATATAGCTACCGCAGACTTGAACACCTCCTGGATGCCCCCAAGCGGGATCATGTTCGGTGTTATAAGTTGCTTGAATGATGTCACTGCCTCCATATTTTTTTGGAATTTTATTTCCAATCATGTATATGCCTTGCTGGTCGTCAATCATCACGTTTGTGTGCGTGAAGATTAACTTTGAGCCAAAAGCACCAACTCCTTTAAAATGTGAGTAGATCGAAGGGTGGATGGTAAAATAGTAGCCAGTCCCACCAGAGTTTGCATTGACACTGTCAAAAGTTGCTGCGGCATTTACCATCTGCGGGTTCTCCGGAATAATTTCCGTCGTATCACCGCTTTCAATCACAAATCTAGCGTCGTTGGTTTTTCCATCTGTACTGGATGCATCCACCGTCCAATAGTGCTCCTCGGAACCTTCGGTTGGAAAAACTCTCTGCACCGGCAGGAACTGAGAAGTCATGGTTTCGTATATCTGATCGCTTGTGCCGGCATCAATTTTGTTCACGTTCCCAATCGGATTGGCGAACGAGAAATAGATACTGATAGGGTTTTCAGGCGAGGAAGATTTATATTTTACCCAGCCTGCGCATCCTGCGACAGACATTTCTGCCTCATCGCATTCGACGGTTGCGCGACCACCATCGGCAGCTATTTCTTTTGGCCACTCGCTGTCATCTGCTAGTTGACCATATTCTAAGTGAGCTTGCTCAAAAGTGAAAACGGATGAGCTGTTATTGGTGAATTCTAAGCGAATGCGATGGTCTTTTTGCATAGGCTCTCTCCCTAATGTTAAAACGCCGCCATCGAAATAATGTCGTTAATTGGCTATGGGCCGTGACACGTTGCTATCATCGGTTACGATAACAGGTGCCGTACTCGAGGCTTTGGTCCGCGGGAGTGTATTTTTGTTGGAAGGTAGTACAACCCAAGATTGTTTTGTCGCCTATATGTTTTCGCTATAGGTCGGTGTTTCCGCTTTAGGTTCATCGCCTTACAGATTGATCAAGGAGACTGAAAACTCTAGGCCCTGTTGACAAAGCCCTTCCTGTGCAGAGCACAGGACACTGCGCAAAGGTCAGGCTCGTGCCTTCAACTTCTCGAAGGATGTTCTGGGTGAAGCCCGCCTCATTGAGCAGGCCTTTGGAATTTGCCCCAGTGCTCGATCTGAAGCCATGACTATGCTCGAAAACCATCTTCAGAGTGATAAAATAGCCCTGAAGGGTATCCTTAGCGTACTACTCTACCCCTAACCTCAAACGATCCCTGGATAGGTGCCGAGTGGCACCAAAAGACACTCAGAAAGAACATCCAGTAGTTGATGTTCAAGATTGAAGGTATGAAAGTGACCTGTAGTTGAACACTGGCCAAAGTTTGGACGGGCTTTAAGCCATGTGATCGGCCGCTTCTCTAATCGGGCGCTGAGGTCAAGCTCTTTTTCCTTTTCATTCGGATCATATCCATCTCCGGGTCACGCTTCTCTTCGCAGTCTGGGTCGCTCTTTACAGTGAGCAGCTGCATGCATGTGCCG